>NZ_AOGZ02000015.1 GCF_000332515.2 Leptospira wolbachii serovar Codice str. CDC | reverse complement strand
GAGCAAATAAAAAATAATAAAGAACTTAAAGCCAGTTAAACCCAAGCACGTCGTATAACAGCATCTAACCGCTTCGCTTCGGGACTTCGCCCTCGCTCGGTCTGCGACACATAGGCTTCTGGCACTCCCCTTGCCTTCGCAAGTGTCGTGACCAGTCCCTAACGTCCCGTTCCGGGACTCAGGGCCAGCCTACGTCGGTTAGCCTAGTTCGTTAGCCGAAATTTGGTAAAAACTTAAAATATGCATAATGATAATCTCCTGAATTTAATAATAGAAAAGCTTCAACTAAAAAAAGAAAGCCTCAATGAAGTAAAATCCATAATAGATTCATACGAAAAACTAATAGAAACAGATTTTAACGGAAGCGACTACAGCAAATTAATCTCAACACGCGAATATACTTCAGGATTTAAACATAGGCTTTTATTTGAATATAGTAAGCCAATACAAGATATGGAAATCTTTATTGAGCATTGTAAAGGAATCGCAGAAACCACAGCAAAAAAACTAGAGAGTGATAAGTCCAAGAAAGCTGAAATCTTACTACGACTACAACAAAAATCAACTTTATTAGCTAGCGAGATAGTCTATTTAATCAAAGGAGGATATCCTTCTGCTGCAATCTCAAGATGGCGAAGCATATTAGAAGTTTCAGTAGTTACTTCCTTTCTTGCATTGCATGAAGAAGAGATTTCAATACGATATTTTGAATACGAAATCGTCGAAAGAAAAAAAGAAATGGAAGTTTATATAAGAAATGCAGATTATTTAGGTTTCGAAAAAATTCCAGAATCAACACAGGAAAAAATTAACAACAAATATAATAAAATTATAGAAAAATACGGGAAATCATTTTCAAAAAATTTTGGTTGGAGTCATTCCATTTTATCGAAAGATAGAATTTCCCTAAATGATTTAATGGAAAAAACAAACTCACATTATCTACAACCATTCTATCAATTCGCAAATAACTATGTTCATGGCGGTCCAAAATCATTAATCTACAATTTAGGTTATATAGATGGTGTCTCCGGTAAAAATACGATTTCCGGAAGTTCAAATATCGGTTTCACAGACCCTGGACAACTTACTGCTCTATGTTATTATAATGTTGTCTTTTCTGTCTTTAGCTTTAATCCATCAATAGAAGGAATTCTATCGCTTTTATTTCTTTATCCTAAAATTACGAAAATTGGAAAAAATTTCTCCGATGTAGAAAAATCAATTATTGATAGGGAAGCACAATCAGATTTTCCCGATTAATACCAAACTTCGGCTAACAGCGGGGAAACGCTTCGCTTCGGCACGAGGCCTCGCTTGGGCTACGCCACATTTCCCTTCTGTCACTCGTTTGCATCCGCAAACTACGTGCCAGTCCCTAACGTCCCGCCGGGACTCAGGGTCGGGAAACGTCGTCTCCCCTAGTTCGTTATGCGAAATGGAGCAAAACAATGACTTATGAAAATCTAGATTCCTTAAAAAAGGAATTCCCTAATTGGAATTTTGTATGTGAAGAAATTTCAAACAACATATATTCAATGAAGGCAAAAAATAATTACGGACATAAGGTATCATATAAAGGCACAGAGTACAATGCAATTTTACAGAAATGTGCTGAACATATTCGAACATTTGAAATGAACTTACCTAACCTGTCAAAGTAATAGATAATATAGATTTTGTTTACCAACTTACTTTTGATTGGATCTACCACCAAAATACAAATCTATTAATTAAGGTCAAACTACACTTACAAATTTCTTTTCATTAGACCACCAATACTTAAGTCAAATAGCAATTTCTATTACTACTTTCTCTCTTTAAATGAAGATCAAATATATGATCTAAAAGTAAGTTGCTTCAAATGGAATGAACACGAATAATTTTCAGATTAACCATAACTCAAATCACTTGATTAACTATATGGCTATATTTACTTCAAACCATATAGTATTTCACAGAAAAAAATAAAAGGCTTTAAAGATATGCTAAAAAAGATAAGCAAAATACATAAAGTATTCCTATATATTAACGCAATATTCATTCTAAATTGCGAAATCGAAATCACGAAAAAAGAAAATGAAAAAAGATGTAGAGAGTATCTGTTAACAGGCTTATTAAGTTCAGAAAATTCGGAGAATCCCGCTAGTAAAAAAGAAGAACTTAAAGAATCCAATCTCATTTTTTATGGTGCATGTCTAACTGGTAGAAGGCCATTTGGCGGAACAATACAGGATACAATAAAAGAATCAAAACCATTCTAAAGCTCCACTTCGCATAACAGCATCTAACCGCTTCGCTTCGGGACTTCGCCCTCGCTCGGTCTGCGACACATAGGCTTCTGGCACTCCCCTTGCCTTCGCAAGTGTCGTGACCAGTCCCTAACGTCCCGTTCCGGGACTCAGGGCCAGCCTACGTCGGTTAGCCTAGTTCGTTATGCGCAAGCCTAGTTGATACTTTTAATTATAAGAATTTCAAACTTCGAATTAGCAATTATGAGTTAAATCTGGAGAAATTACTATTATATGAATTGTCAATCTCTCGGTTTTGATATAGTCTAAATATTAATATAGGTTTATTATCGTGATGAATACAAAGCAGAAAGCCGATTTCAAAATTTTATTAGTGATGGTATTTTAGATGATTGAGTTTCAATATTTTAATGATTGTCCAAATGCAAGTACTACTTTAAATAATCTAAAAACACTAATAAAAAAAAATGTTATTAATATTAATGAAGTAAAAATTGTTGAAATTGAAAGTCCTGAAGATGCTGCCAAACTTAACTTTCAAGGATCACCTACAATTTTAATTAATGGGATTGACATTTATACAGGGGAGATTCCAGATAATACAAATTTTTCATGTAGATATTATCTTTTCGATGGTAAAAGGACAGGCATAATGAGCGAAGAGTATATTAAATTAAAATATGAACAATACAAAATAAAACAAAAATGAATTACTGCGCAAGCGGTGGTTTAAATTTATTCTGGTTTTCAACTTGGCCAGCGCATAACAGCGACTTACCGCTACGCTTCGGCACTAGGCCTCGCTCGGCCTACGGCAAATTCCCTTTCTGTCACTCGTTTGCATCCGCAAACTCCGTGCCAGTCCCTAACGTCCCTCCGGGACTCAGGGTCAGGGAACTTCGGTAAGTCTAGTTCGTTAGTCGCAATTACTAGATTACTATGAAGATTAAAATAATTAATTACTTTGCAATTTCATCTTTCTTAATAGGAGTTATACTTCTTATAGTTTTGATTTTTCAATTTTCATTAAGCGGATATAAATTTTCCATTAACGAAATTAATATCGAAGATTCAAGCAAAATAGTATCTATCATTCAAGGACTACTTAGTACCATTTGGCTAATTACAACTATATCTCTTTTATTCTTAACTTTTTTTCTTCAAAAAGAAGAACTTCAAAAAACAACGACTTCATTTAAAATTCAAAATGAAGATACGCATTTTTTCAATTTATTAAATGCATTCTTAAGTATTAGGAATAATGTCGAATTTTCATTCTACGTAGAAGAATTCAATAGTGAAAATGCATTCCCTACTTTAAATGAAAAAACATAACAGGAAGCAAATATTTTCAAAACATATATTCATGGTTTATAATGTTTACAGAAGTTTTCAAAAACAATGGTTTGCCGAGAAAAGAAAAAGGAAAATATAAAAAAGCATTAAATATCATTTTTGGCATTGAAGAAGATTTCTATAAAGGACACATTCAAACCATATATTCGAAATCTAATAAAATATTCTATTCAAGCTTGTTCGTCTTTATACCTTACGTTAATTTCCGATCATTTTATGAATTACCTTAATTTTCTTAAAGAACTTATACAGTATGGCGAGAAAAGTGAAAACAAAACCAACTATCGCGAATATATTAAATCGATACTTTCTATAGATGAAAAAAGACTGCTATTCTATTTCTCGCTGTCTGACCCTAAATTATTGGAGTTGTCTAAAGAATTAGATTTATTTATCAATCTGCATCCAGCCGACCTGATAAGTAAAGATCACTATATATTTTATTCCACGTAACTGCGACTAACAGCGGGGAAACGCTGCGCTTCGGCACTTACGGCCTCGCTTGGGCTGCGCCACATTCCTCTCCGTCACGCTTCTCGCTACGCAAGAAGACGCGCCGACGCTAACGCCTTCTACGAAGGCTCAGCTACGAGGAACGTCGTCTCCCCTAGTTCGTTATACGACATACGCGTAGACTAATCTAACAAAATCAAAATAACAAAATATGACTAATTTAAGAAAATTCAAATTGTATATATACATATACACGATTTTCTCACTAATTTCCTGTAAAACTGAAAGAGAACCATTTGATTGCGAAGCTTATCATCGGCCTAACCTTGCAATAAGCTGCACTAATGAAGAATCACCAGACTTCTGTCTGATAGAAATCTTAAGTTATTATAAATGCAAAGAAGAAAATTCAAAAAAACTATTTAACAAATTTGAATTTTAGATAATACACCATTGTTAAATTACAAAAAGCATATTTCAATAATTAGTATTTTGACTTTATTCTCCTGCAATTTTTTATTAAAAGGGCCTGAGCAAGAAGTTACTTACGATGAATTTTACATTCATAAAACATTTTCTACTGGAAATATATTTTTCGAATCAAATAATATTTCATTCTCGATTCCCAAAAATCAACTTACACACCCAACTCATTAAAGATAAAATACACTGAAAACGATCAAATTTTAGCTAAATCGATTGATCTTCAAATTAATAATCAATACTTTAAAATCTATCTTTCAGACAAAAAAACAAATTTAATAAGAGAAGTCTATGTTTCTAGTATAGACATAGAAACCAGCTTAATCAGTAATAAATATTTTCCAAAAATTGAAAACATAGTTTTTTATATAAAAAATGATAAGATCCAGAAAATTATTTTAGTAAACAAAGAAGACTTAGAAGTCTTAAATCAATTAATGAAAAATACCTCCCATTAATTAATGGAAAAATATAAAAAACTCAAGAACGTCGTATAACAGCGCGGAAACGCTTCGCTTCGGGACGAGCCCTCGCTTGGCCTGCGGCACATTTCCCTTCTGGCACTCGCTTGCATACGCAAGCTACGTGGCCAGTCCCTAACGTCCCGTCGGGACTCAGGGTCGGGAAACGTCGTCTCCGCTATTTCGTTATGCGCAAGTTCGCAAAAATTAGAATTAAAAATAAAAGTAAAAAGAATGGCAATACCACAATTTCAAGAAGCTATGAAACCTGTTCTAGACTTTCTTTCTAAAAATAAAGAAAGTCACACACGTAATAA